>NZ_JCAXED010000049.1:0-756 GCF_059758795.1 Pseudomonas sp. GQ91 | reverse complement strand
GCGCCGCCTCCTGATTGCCGCCGATGGCCATGGTGTTGCGCCCATAGGTGGTGTAGTTCAGCAGCCAGCCGAAAAACACAAAGCACAGCACGGTAATCACGATGGGCACCGGCACGCCAAACAGCTGACCGTTGCCGAAGACGAAAAAATCTTCGTTCATCACGCCGACGGCTTTGCCGTTGGAAAAGATATAGGCCAGCCCGCGCACGATTTGCATGGTCGCCAAGGTCGCGATCAACGCATTGATCCGTAGCTTGGCGATGACAATGCCGTTGATCAGGCCCACCACCAGCCCCATGGCCAGGGCGGCACAGACGCCGAAGAACACGCTATCGGTGTCGCGCATCACAACCCCCGCGACCACCCCCGAACAGGCGATCACCGAGCCCACCGACAAGTCGAAGTGCCCTGAAGCCAGGCAGAACAGCATGGTGCAGGCGGCAATCCCCACGGTGGAAATCGCCAATCCCAGGCCACGCATGTTCAGCGGCGAGAGGAAGTTGTCGATAAACACGGCGCTGAGCAAAAAGATGCTCAATGCCGCCAGCAGCATGACCCATTCGTCGAGAAACTTGCGCTGGTTGAACGCCGGCCAGAAGCCTCTCGCGGTTTTTACCTGTGACATACCCACCTCTTATTCTTCAATCCCGCGAGCGCGGGAGAGCCAATTGCAGCAGCCGAGCCTCATCCGCTTGATCGCGGATCAGCTCGCCGGCCAGGGCGCCTTCGCTCATCACCAGGATACGATCGGAGATA
>NZ_JCAXED010000048.1:0-768 GCF_059758795.1 Pseudomonas sp. GQ91 | reverse complement strand
GATTTCCGATCGTATCCTGGTGCTGTGTGAAGGCGCGCTGCGCGGCGAAAAAAGCCGCGAACACGCCACTGAATCCAATCTGCTGCAATTGGCTCTGCCGAGCCAACGTGCCGACGGCCTGGCGAACTGAAGAGGTGAATATGACAAGCCAAAACAACGCGTTGCCGACGGCGCGCAAACCCCTGGACCTGCGTAGCCTGCTCGACAACTGGGCAATGCTGATGGCGGCGGCGGGGATCTTTCTGCTCTGCGCCTTGCTCATTGACAACTTCCTGTCTCCGCTGAACATGCGCGGCCTGGGTCTGGCGATCTCAACCGTGGGCATCGCGGCATGCACCATGCTGTATTGCCTGGCGTCTGGGCACTTCGACTTGTCGGTCGGCTCGGTGATCGCCTGTGCCGGGGTGGTGGCGGCGATCGTGATGCGCGATACCGAGAGCGTCATGCTGGGCATCGGCGCAGCCTTATTGATGGGACTTGTCGTCGGACTGATCAACGGCATCGTGATCGCCAAGCTACGAGTCAACGCCTTGATCACCACCTTGGCGACCATGCAGATCGTGCGCGGCCTGGCTTATATCTTTGCCGACGGCAAAGCGGTCGGGGTGTCGCAGGAGCAGTTCTTCGTATTTGGCAACGGCCAGTTGTTCGGCGTGCCGGTGCCCATCCTGATCACCATCGCCTGCTTCGTGTTTTTTGGCTGGCTGCTCAACTACACCACTTACGGGCGCAACACCATGGCCATCGGTGGCAACGCGGAAGCGGCAT
>NZ_JCAXED010000047.1:0-1167 GCF_059758795.1 Pseudomonas sp. GQ91 | reverse complement strand
GGGTTGGAAGGTGGTCTCAATCTTTATCAATACGCACCAAACCCTATTGGTTGGGCGGATCCTTGGGGCTGGGCGTTTGCAGGGGTGGACTTCACTGGAAGCAGTGATCTGTATCCGATTAAAGGTTCACAAAAAAATATCGTGACCATCAAGATGCAAGGCTCAAGACCGCGCGACTTTACTCAAGCCTACGAAGAGGCCGGCATTCCTAAAAGTGCTAAGAAGCACTATACCTGGCACCACGTTGATGACTTCGATCCTAAAACGGGCAACACAACGATGCAACTGATCCGAAAATCTGCCCATGAGGCCACATACCCCCATGGAGGCTCAGTTGCTCAATATGAAAAACATTTCAAGGTTAAATACGGCAGCAGTGAGTCAGTCCTTGAAGCATCAAAAAAAGGATGGCTCGCCAACAAGATTCCCAACCGCAAAACCAAACCTGGGCGCTGCTCATAATTGGAGGTTTCGATGCTTGAAAACAAATTTTCAGATTGCGAAACGAGCATAACCTCGGCGGATCTGGATCACGTGGAATCTGTCATCGGTAGGAAGCTACCGATTCCCTTTAGAAACCATTACCTCAAGTACAACGGCGGCGTGCCGGAACGAGCCTATTGGGTCAGCGAAGACTTTTTCGATCCAATCGAAGTGGCCTCCTTCAGGCCAATTGCCTACGGTGAACCAACGTTGTTATCCACGTACCAGCTAATGCTGAAGAAACAAGTTCTTCCTGCGCAACTTCTTGCCTTCGCGGACGATTTGGGCGGCAATTTTTTTTGCTTGAACCTTGATTCTGGGGCCATCAGTTATTTCACGACTGACACCTTTGATAGCGACCTTAGCCCTGAAGAAAATCAGGCTGAATCCGAAAAAAACCTTTGTTCGAATTTCCTCCGATTCGTCCAAGGGCTGAGTGACGAGGATGATTTTGACGATGAATAACGAAGCCAACACTGCAGGATTAGATTAGGGAGAACGATGGAAAACGGGGACGAGAACGGGCGAAAATGGGGACCGAAAATGGAGACAGATTTATTAGTAAGAAGAAAGAGGATTGATTTATTTAAGCATCGCCTAGCCAAATAAGTGCAACTAATCAAATAAATCCGTCCCCTTTATTTCACTCGCTCGCAGCGTAGCGGGTACGGCGTGACTTAAGGA
>NZ_JCAXED010000046.1:0-1205 GCF_059758795.1 Pseudomonas sp. GQ91 | reverse complement strand
TGCAGCCATTGGTCGGCACGCAGCGCCTTGAGTACCTGAGGCCCGGGTTTGGTACCGTACTCAAGGGTCAGGCCGTTGTATTGCGCGTTGGGGCATTCTTGCATGACGGCTAAATCCAGCGTGCCGTTTAAAACGGTTGACGATGAAGTACCTTCGGTACTGATGGTGACCTGTGTGCCCCACCAGTTGCGCGCCCGGGCAATATCGTCCGAGGTGTTGTGTCCTTTGTAGATGCGCTCACCCACGCCATACGCGCCAAGGCCTGTATGCACGTCGATCCAGCCGATGCGCCGGCAATGAGCACCATAACGTCGAATGATCTGACGAACTTGCAAGTTGCTCCACGTAGGTTGGGTGCCCGTAAAAAACAGGCCGTCAGGGTCGCTGTGTTGACCGCGGGTGATGGCTGACTGCAAGGCTTTGGTGCCGTGGCGTAACGCATATCCGGCGAGTCCGAGGGTACTGAACAGCGTAGGCGGTTGACGCCGTGGCACCAGTAACGGGGCGATCGAGCGGTATTCAAAGTTGCCGGGCAACGGCTGGTCGAAGTCGATGAAGTTACGATTGATATCAACATTGTCTTCGTTGACGCGACGCAACCAGGAGAAGCCGTAAGGGTTGATCGCATGCAGATACAGCACAGCCATATTCTGAGCACGGCAATGCTCGGTCCAATCGTTATTGCGCAGATGATCCACCTGAACAGCTGAACCGCAGAAGCCTTCAACGCCATGAACGCCGCTGCTCACTACCAGCAGGTTAGTCGCTGTGGGAGAACCAAGAAGCGCGACATCAAGTGCCAGCTCTTCTCCATCGCGGCCCGGTAACGGATGAACGCGGACTTCAACTTCCAGATCCGCATTAGCGCAGGCATGCAGGAATTTTTGCCGAGCTTCGGCGTAGCTTTGTGAAAAGCAGGATACGTCCATCAAGGATGTCCTATTAACAGTCGTGACAAACACGACAAGGGGGCTGGGTTAATCGCTGCGCGACTTGCGCCAGGCAGGTGGCCGACGGACCCGACTTAAGAAGGTAGGCGTTGAATTTTCGGCGACTGCGTTCAGGGTCGATGAGCACCAGGCTAAGTACGGCGAACACTAAAAGGGCTATCCCGAACAGGCCAATGCCAGTTCGAAACCGATGACTAAATCACTGCCCTGCCAGACGATAGCCTGGGGCACGGGATTCACGCCGATGTTGTTCGT
>NZ_JCAXED010000045.1:0-1235 GCF_059758795.1 Pseudomonas sp. GQ91 | reverse complement strand
TGTAGTGGTCTAATGAAACCGGACACCCACTTAGGCGAGAATGCTCGCCAGATCGAGGTGTCAGATGACCAAACAACGCCGCTCCTTTACTCCTGAATTCAAGCGCGAGGCTGCCGACCTTGTGCTCAAACAAAACTACAGCTACATCGAAGCCAGCCGTTCACTCGGCATTGGTGAGTCGGCATTGCGCCGCTGGGTTGACCAGATTCAGAAAGAACATAAAGGCGTCACCCCGCAGAGCAAGGCACTGACTCCGGAACAGCAAAAAATTCAGGAGCTGGAAGCCCGGATTGCTCGGCTTGAGCGAGAGAAATCAATACTAAAAAAGGCTACCGCGCTCTTGATGTCGGAAGATCACGAGCGTTCGCGCTGATTGACCAGTTGAGCGCCCATGAGCCGGTTGATTGGCTGTGCAAGGTGCTTGACGTCACTCGCTCGTGTTACTACGCCCAGCGCCTGCGGCGCCGCACGCCCGATGTTGAACGGCTTCGATTGCGTAGTCGCGTCAGTGAGCTGTTCTCGCAAAGTCGCAGTTCTGCGGGCAGTCGCAGCATCCTGTCGCTGATGCGTGAAGACGGTGAGCAACTCGGTCGATTCAAAGTGCGTAGCTTGATGCGCGAGCTTGATTTAGTCAGCAAACAACCCGGCTCCCATGCCTACAAACGAGCAACAGTAGAAAGACTGGATATCCCGAACACATTGAACCGCGAGTTCGACGTGCCAGCGCCCAATCAAGTCTGGTGCGGCGATATCACCTACATTTGGGCGCAAGGAAAGTGGCATTACCTGGCTGTCGTCCTGGATCTTTGTACGCGTCGGATCGTGGGCTGGGCGCTGTCGGAAAAGCCAGACGCTGGGCTGGTGATCAAAGCGCTGGATATGGCTTACGAGCAGCGTGGCAGTCCTTCGGATCTGCTATTCCACTCGGACCAGGGATCGCAATATGCAAGCCGACTCTTTCGCCAGCGGTTGTGGCGATACCGCATGCGCCAGAGCATGAGTCGACGAGGAAACTGCTGGGATAACGCACCGATGGAGCGCGTCTTCCGCAGCTTGAAAACAGAATGGATACCGACCGTGGGCTATCGAACTGCGCAGGAAGCACAGCGCGATATCAGCCATTTTTTGATGCATCGCTACAACTGGATTCGGCCTCATCAGTTCAACGATGGGTTGGCGCCAGCGCGGGCCGAGGAAAAACTTAACGTCGTGTCCGGGATTAGTTGACCACTACA
>NZ_JCAXED010000044.1:0-1236 GCF_059758795.1 Pseudomonas sp. GQ91 | reverse complement strand
GAAAGTTCATTGGATGTCAAGGCCTGGTAAGGTTCTTCGCGTTGCTTCGAATTAAACCACATGCTCCACCGCTTGTGCGGGCCCCCGTCAATTCATTTGAGTTTTAACCTTGCGGCCGTACTCCCCAGGCGGTCAACTTAATGCGTTAGCTGCGCCACTAAGAGCTCAAGGCTCCCAACGGCTAGTTGACATCGTTTACGGCGTGGACTACCAGGGTATCTAATCCTGTTTGCTCCCCACGCTTTCGCACCTCAGTGTCAGTATCAGTCCAGGTGGTCGCCTTCGCCACTGGTGTTCCTTCCTATATCTACGCATTTCACCGCTACACAGGAAATTCCACCACCCTCTACCATACTCTAGTCAGTCAGTTTTGAATGCAGTTCCCAGGTTGAGCCCGGGGATTTCACATCCAACTTAACAAACCACCTACGCGCGCTTTACGCCCAGTAATTCCGATTAACGCTTGCACCCTCTGTATTACCGCGGCTGCTGGCACAGAGTTAGCCGGTGCTTATTCTGTCGGTAACGTCAAAATTGCAGAGTATTAATCTACAACCCTTCCTCCCAACTTAAAGTGCTTTACAATCCGAAGACCTTCTTCACACACGCGGCATGGCTGGATCAGGCTTTCGCCCATTGTCCAATATTCCCCACTGCTGCCTCCCGTAGGAGTCTGGACCGTGTCTCAGTTCCAGTGTGACTGATCATCCTCTCAGACCAGTTACGGATCGTCGCCTTGGTGAGCCATTACCCCACCAACTAGCTAATCCGACCTAGGCTCATCTGATAGCGCAAGGCCCGAAGGTCCCCTGCTTTCTCCCGTAGGACGTATGCGGTATTAGCGTCCGTTTCCGAACGTTATCCCCCACTACCAGGCAGATTCCTAGGCATTACTCACCCGTCCGCCGCTCTCAAGAGAAGCAAGCTTCTCTCTACCGCTCGACTTGCATGTGTTAGGCCTGCCGCCAGCGTTCAATCTGAGCCATGATCAAACTCTTCAGTTCAAACATCTTTGGGTTTTTAAGAAACCCTAAACTTGGCTCAGCAATCGTTGGTTACATCTTTGATTTCTCGCGGAGTAACTTGTGATGCTGATAATCTTGTTGACTATCAGTCTGACTCCACAAGCACCCACACGAATTGCTTGATTCAGTTGTTAAAGAGCGGTTGGTTAAGAGCTTTCGTCTCAACCGAGGCGCGCATTCTACAGCAGCCTCTGTTGCTGTCAAGCGGTTA
>NZ_JCAXED010000043.1:0-1244 GCF_059758795.1 Pseudomonas sp. GQ91 | reverse complement strand
TGAACTGGTCAAGTAATCTTGGGCACCGATTAAGGTTTCACGCCGCCAACTTCTCCCTGGCGACTGGTGACCGATAGTTGTTGTAGCTATGCGGCCTGGTGATGTTGTAGCGCGATACATAGCGCTGCACATCCGCTCGGGCCTCATGTTCCGATCCGTAGCCTGCTTCTGGCACCCACTCTGATTTCAAACTTCCAAAGAAACGCTCCATCGGAGCGTTGTCCCAGCATTCGCCTTTACGGCTCATGCTCTGCCGGAGTCCATGTTCCAGCAGTTCATTTCTGAATTTATGGCTGGTGTACTGGCAACCTTGGTCGGAGTGAAACAGTACGTCTTTTGGGCGACCGCGCAGTTCAATCGCCATCCGCAGGGCTTCGCAGGTCAGCGTGGCATCGGAGATCATCGAAAACGACCAGCCCACGATCCGGCGAGCGAACAAGTCCAGAACCGCCGCGAAATACAGCCAACGCTTGCCGACTTTGATGTACGTCACGTCCCCACACCACACCTGATTGACCGCCGTAACATCAAACTTGCGTTTGAGCACATGCGGTGCCACCAAAGCTTCCACGCCGGGTGACTTGTACTTATGGCGCCGGCGTTGACGGCTGACAATGCCTGCTTCTCGCATCAAGCTGCGAGCCATGAACCGCCCGACATCATGCCCGCCGGCTTGCAGCTGTTTAGCCAAGGTACGAGCCCCCGCAGACTCTCTCGACGCCCTGTGGTGCTTGACCAGCATGGCCTTGAGCTTCTCTCGCTTAGGGCTCACTTTGCCTTGGCGCTGACGCCATGCGTAAAAGCTACTGCGGTTTATTCCGAACACACGACAGCAATCGTTAACGCCGTACTGCTCGCCCAGCTCACAGATCAACGAGAGTGATCTTTGGCGTCCAAAAGCAGGAGAGCACTGGCCTTTTTTAGGATTTCAATATCCCGGTCTCTTTGCCTGAGCAAGGCTTTAAGTTCCTGAATCTCTCGCTGATCCGCGGTAATCGCCTTGGCTCCCACCGGAGTCGAGCCCAAGCGTTCCTTGCGAACTTGATCGACCCAGCGGCGCAAGGCCGTAGGGCCAATATCCAAGCTGGCACAGACCTCGGGAACCGACTGCCCCTCGTCCAGCACCATGCTGGCAGCCTTGAGTTTGAACTCACTTGAATAAGATTTACGCATATCCAAACACCTCAGATTTGGGCGCCATCATAGCGCCCGATTGAGGTGTCCAAAATCATTAGGCCAGTTCA
>NZ_JCAXED010000042.1:0-1245 GCF_059758795.1 Pseudomonas sp. GQ91 | reverse complement strand
CTGAACTGGTCAAGTAATTCTGGACACCAGTTAAGGTTTCACGCCGCCAGTTTCTCCATAGCTACCGGCGACCGGTAGTCGTTGTAGCTATGGAGTCTGACGTTGTTGTAGCGCATCACATAACGCTGCACATCCACGCGGGCTTCATGTTCCGAGCTGTAGCCGCCCTCTGGAACCCACTCTGATTTCAGGCTGCCAAAGAAACGCTCCATCGGGGCGTTGTCCCAGCACTCACCTTTACGACTCATGCTTTGCAGGAGTCCATGCTTGCGCATCTCGTTCCTGAATTTGTGGCTGGTGTATTGGCAACCTTGATCGGAATGAAACAACACCTCTTTTGGACGGCCTCGCAATTGAACTGCCATTCGCAACGCTTCGCAGGTCAGCGTGGCATCGGAAATCATTGAAAACGACCATCCCACGATTCGGCGAGCGAACAGATCCAGAACCGCCGCGAAATACATCCAGCGCTTGCCGACCTTGATGTACGTCACATCGCCACACCACACCTGGTTGATCGCCGTGACATCAAACTTGCGCTTGAGCACATGCGGTGCCACCAGAGCTTCCACGCCGGAAGATTTGTACTTGTGCCGCCGTCGCTGATGACTCGAGACTCCGGCTTCGCGCATCAAGCTACGAGCCATATGTCGCCCGACACGATGTCCCTTTGCTTGCAGCTCCTTGGAAAGGGTGCGAGACCCAGCGGACGCTCTGGATTCCTTGTGATGCTCGACCAGCACGGCTTTAAGTTTCTCCCGCTCAGGCTTCACCTTGCCTTGGCGCTGACGCCAGGCGTAAAAGCTGCTGCGGTTGACTCCAAACGCCCGACAGCAGTTGTTAACGCCGTACTGCTCGTCCAGCTCGTTGATCAACGAAAATGATCTTTGGAGTCCAAAAGCAGGAGAGCACTGGCCTTTTTTAGGATTTCAATGTCCAAGTCTTTTTGCCTGAGCAACGCTTTAAGCTGCTGGATCTCTCGCTGATCGGCGGTAATCGCCTTGGCCCCCTCCGGGGTCGAACCCAGGCGCTCTTTGCGAACTTGATCGACCCAACGGCGTAAGGCGGTAGGGCCAATATCAAGACTGGCACAGACATCGGGAACTGACTGGCCCTCGTCCAGCACCATGCTGGCAGCTTTGAGCTTGAACTCACTGGAATAAGATTTACGCATATCCAAACACCTCAGATTTGGGCGCCATCATAGCGCCCGATTGAAGTGTCCAAAATCATTAGGCCAGTTCA
>NZ_JCAXED010000041.1:0-1340 GCF_059758795.1 Pseudomonas sp. GQ91 | reverse complement strand
CGCAATCACAGCGGGCAGCCTGATTGTTCTGAATGACGGTGCGGCTGCAAACAACACCGACACCAACAGCGTGCAAGTGACGGTGACCGATGCCAACGGCAACCTGGTACCGAATCAGGTCGTCACTTTCAGCGTGGAATCCGGTGCGGCAGCACTGACCGGTCCTACCGCTACTACCAACGCCTCGGGCGTGGCCAGCATGACGCTGACCAGTACCCAGGCAGGCAGCAGCACCGTGAAAGCCAGCATCAATGGCAGCGACCGCACCGTGGACACCACCTTCGTGGCGGATGCGGGTACGGCTGAAATCACTGCGGGCAGCCTGATTGTTCTGAATGACGGTGCGGCTGCAAACAACACTGACACTAACAGCGTGCAAGTGACCGTGACCGATGCCAACGGTAACGTGGTGCCTAATGCCGAGGTGAACCTCATCGCGACTAATAGCGCGGCCATCCCAGGTACTGCCACGACAGGTGTAGACGGCAAAGCGTCGGTGACGTTGACCAGCACGAAAGCCGGTAACAGTGAAGTGACGGCGACTATCAATGGCGCGAGCCAGAAGGTCACTGTGGCGTTCGTGGCCGACAGCGAGACGGCGACGCTTGAGGCGGGCAACTTGACGGTCGTGTCCAACGGTGCTATGGCCAACGGTGCGGCGAGCAACAGCGTGCAAGTGTTGGTGACTGATGCCAACGGCAACGTCGTGCCTGGTGCCGAGGTGAAGTTCACCGCAACTAACGGTGCGACCATCCCAGTTAGCGCCACAACGGATATAGACGGTAAAGCGTTAGTAGGCTTAACAAGTACGAAAGTTGGCGATAGTGAAGTAACTGCGACAACCAACGGTGTAAGCCAGAAGATCTCCGTGACGTTTGTTGTGGCTCCTCTGATAGAACGCTTTATATTATTGAGCGGAAATAAGGGTTGGGCTGATGCTAATTCTGGTTGTATAGCTAAGAATGCTCGCCTACCGACACAGGCGGAATTTAAAGCTCTTTGGAAGGAATCTACAGAAGGTCGTCCAAAGAATACCGAGCTGTGTTCGGTACATGGCTGGCCGCTCCAGGGCCAGTGTGGGGGGACTAATAACATAGAGGGGGACTATTACTGGCTCATTGAGCCGCGGGATCCAGATATGCACTACACCGGTTGGGGTCCCAATGGATTATCTACCTACATCCCCGACACATGGAAGGTAAATGTGGCGTGTGTGCGGTCGGGTTTTTAGTCTTCAGCGTTTAGTTTTTAAATTTGCTTTTACTTTTGCTTCTCTTGAGTGACGGATTCGATATGGACATTGGCGAACATTTACAGCTGAGTGAGTCCGTCACATGGGG
>NZ_JCAXED010000040.1:0-1550 GCF_059758795.1 Pseudomonas sp. GQ91 | reverse complement strand
GGCCGAGGGGATAACCGTGGTTGTCGTGTGCGGTTTTTTCGATGCGCCGGCCGAGCGGGTCGTAGGTCATTTTGACCACGCTGCCATTGTCGTTGTGCACGTCGATCAGGCGGCTTTCGGCGTCGTAGGCGAAGCGTTGCAGGCCGCGTGTGGCGCTGCGTTTTTCGATCAGGCGGCCAAAGGCGTCGTAGCGGTAGCGTTTGTCCTGGTAGGTCAGCAGTTTGTTGTGCACCACCAGCCCGGCGCCCGGTGGCGGGCCGTCGAGCAGGTTGGCGGCGTCGTAGGCGAAGGTTTCGCGCTGGCCGTGCAGGCTGTCCTGGCTGGCGATGATGCGGCCGGTGGCGTCGTAGTGCAGCAGTTGGCGCTGTTGGGCGGCGGCGGGTTGGTCGAGTTTGCCGATCAGGTGCGCCGTGACAACCATCTTTGATTCCAATAAGCAGGCAAAAGGAAAACCTGGAATGATTTATTGAATATTCATGATTTTTTCACCTTTTCTGTTGTTTTTTGTCTTGTTTTTTATGGCGTACTGGATTAGATATGAAACACCATCGATCAGGCGAGTTTCCGCGTAGCCGCGTATTTTTCCAGTGTCGAGTGCGTCTGTAAGTGTGTTCATGTTCTAACCTGTGATGTCGATACGAACCGTTCTCCCATCGGCGCGCTCACGTTAATGTTTTGTGGTTTTCTATGCTCTGTACCTTTCGGGTCATCGTGACCATAAACTCATTCTGCCCTGTATTTATAGTAATATAACTGTCCAGTTTTTTGTGATGGTCAGAAGGGTTAGCGTTCAAGTAATAAAAGGATGGAGGGAGGCGTTTCTTTGAATTTGCATTTGTAGTTGACGAATTCAACGATAGATATAAGAGTCTCCCTTACGTCTTGTGGCGCGGAGGTGAAATTTTTTGTTTGGAATATTATTTGTTCAGATATGTCTATGCTGACTTTAGTCATCCCTTCTTTCGGGTAACGCAAGCCAAATAGGCAATCAATTACGGCATCGTCATTTTTGCCGTAACCATCAATGAAACCGATTTTTTTTGCAAGGGTTTCATATAGTTGATTGACATTTTTTATTTCAGAAAAATCCAGATTGATCGTTGTTTTTACATTCATTATTTCCATCCTCCAAGATTGATTTCTATGAATGAGTCATAGTGATCGTGAGAGTAATAAGCCTGACCAGTTTTTTTATCCACGACAATGCGGCGAGCCCCGTTGTTTCCTACATTGGGCGTTTTTACCGTCCATTCTTGATACGGCCCGCTTCCTGTATTCAGCCTTTGGCTGTAGGGGTTGCCTTTCGAACGACTGTTCTGAAACGGCGTGCCGTCGTTGGAGTAGTGGGGCTGTCTCAATTTAATCCGATTGATGGTGTTCTGCAGTTCTTTCATCTCCTGTTTTGACATGGTATGTCCCCATTTGCTTTTGATCTGGGCATGTGCTTGCTTAGGATTCTTAGCGAAGTGAGAGCATTTTAAACCCAGTGGGTCGATGTAATTGTATGGGTCGGAGGTATAAACGTAAGCATTGAGCCCCCCCGCTAAACT